>NZ_JAXWCK010000011.1:0-27530 GCF_037349415.1 Anthropogastromicrobium sp. | reverse complement strand
CTTGGCTTTCATCCCACGGTTAAAACCGTGGGCTTTCCCGCCCGACTTTTGTAAACAATCAACCTATTTCAGCACTTCTTAACTTGAATACTATAAATGTAGGCTTTTATTGGATCAATTATGAAATTAGAAAAGCTAGCAAACGAACACCGCCTAGTATCCTCATTGTTTACCATTTACTGGACCACGCACCACCTCCAAACTTAGCTAATGTCGGCATTGCTATCATTTCTTTCTCCTATTCTGGTGTGGGCGAAGCATTTCGAGATGGCTTAAAGCTGAAAAAGTAAGGTATGCAGAAAAGGAGCTTTCGAATAAGCGAAGGCTCCTTCCTGTGGTGTTTTATTGATTGGCTCTGTAAGCCACTGTCTTAGGATATAATAAATACCACCCGCATAATAAAAAGTACCAAGTCTCATCGTATCATCATCAACATCAGTAAAATATCCTTTATTCATCAAATCTGGATACTGCTCATTAAATCTCTCATTGTTTTTTGGTTACAGCAGAAACCTAATAAAAGTGAACTATGATAGGAAGCAACAGTAATTCCTATTATTTTGGTTCATCCCATATTTTTGGAAACGAAACCAGAATTGGAAAGGATACGAAAAAAATTGAAGAAGTATTTGGAAAAAGCGACACCTATTGTTTTCGTCTGTGACTATCCTTCTCTGCTCCTGATCTCTCTCGGTGTCTTTCCATAATACTTCTCAAACAAATTATAGAAATGACTTACATTTTCATACCCTATCTGCTGTGCAACCTGTTTAACGGACAGTGTCGTCTGTTCCAACAGCTGCTTTGCGTACTTCATGCGTATTTCAATGACATATTGCTGGAATGATTTTCCCCGGTATTTCTTTAAAATCAAAGAATAATAATTTCTATGATAATGAAATTCTTTTTCGAGTTCAGAAACCGTCACTTTTGCAACATTCTCCCGGATGTAGCACTCCAATTCGTACAGTAATGCTTTTTCCCTGCTTTCTTTACTGTCGGTATGAAGCTGTGGAATATATGCCCAGCATAAATACTGTAAAAGACGAATCATAAGTCCATGCTCGATCTGTTCATATCCGGGTTCCCTTGATAAATCTTCAGCCAGAAGATTTTCTAATAATTGCTCAATGTCTACCTCCTTGCGGGAATATTTTCTGGATCTTTGAAGTTGTAAAAAACTCTGTTCTTTTTTTTGTCTCCATAACGCATGAAACAGAAATCTCTGCATCTCATCTGTCCCATCATAACTTCGCAGCAGCTGCTCCAGATAATCTGATCGAATCTGTAAAAACAGTACCGCTGCATCCTTGGCCTCTATGTAATCCGCATGTTCACAATTCTGATCTGTAATCACAAACTCTCCTTGTTCAAACCGGATTTCTTCTCCCAACAGAATCTGCGTAAAGCTCCCTTCAATGACATAAAGGATTTCCACATACTCATGCTTATGAAACCAACTGCGTCTTGGAAATTCTCTTCGGACTAAACGCTGTCCTGCTGGACTTATACTCCATTCCATTCCTTCCTTTCCATAAACAATTAATAATGTAGACATTTTCTCTGCAATCTTCCTGTTTGCTGCAGAAGATGCATGATTCGCCTCTCCAAAATAGGGCAATTCGTCATATTCTTGTTGTTTTTCCGAATCCATGTAGAATCTTCTTATTTCCTTGATTCTGTCAATTATTCTCTGATATTTCGTTATTTTCTTCACTTTCACTTTATGTATCCCCCATTTTATAATTCGTGCATTTCGTCCTTATTATTTACTATACCATTTTCTTTAGTCATTGTCATTCCCGTTGTTTCGTTTTATCATAAAATTAAATAATGTTATGTCGAAAGGCCCAACTATGAAATCAAGGAGGAGCTTATTATGCGTAATCAGAATATTGATCAATGCTGGCAGTTTCAACATGGACTCTATGATGAATTTCCAGATGCTGAAAAAGCAAAATCCATTCGGGAAGTGAATCTGCCGCATGATTATATGATTGAAAGTAATGTCAGCGAAAGCGCCGCTTCCGGTCCTGCCAGCGGCTATTATACACAAGGTGTTGCTTATTACACAAAATTAATCGACATCCCGCAGGAATGGGAACAGGAAGCAGTCTATCTGCATTTTGACGGGATTATGATGAATGCTACGGTCGACATCAATGGATGTAAGGCAATTCTGCAGCACAATGGCTATATTCCATTTTCCGTAAATATTACACCTTATCTCTATTTTGGAAAGAAGAACCGTGTAACTATCACTGTAGCCCCAAGTATGCAGCCTAATTCCCGTTGGTATTCCGGTGCCGGAATCTTCCGCAGCATAGAATTGCTTCATATGCCAAAGCTTCATATTGCTTCGGATGGAATCTTTGGTTATACCAAATCCATTGAATATGATACACTTGGCAATCCCGTATGTGCCTATCTTCACACAGAAGTAGAATTACAGAATGAAACTTTAGAAAATAAAATGGCACTTGTAGAAGTATTTCTCACAAAAGACGGAAGTGATGAAGTCCTTCTCAGTCGGAAACAGAAAATGCAGATCAACCCTAACACTACGGATACTGCATACCTGAATCTGACACTTGAGAATCCGGAACTTTGGGATGTAGAGAATCCAAACCTTTATAAACTGCATGCCAGAGTCACAGATCTTGGTGTGTTTAAAACTCATTTTGTTCCATCTGAGAAAAATACAACAGATGAAACTTCCGTTCTTTTCGGTGTTAAGACGATAACGGCAGATGTAAAACATGGATTACGTATCAATGGAAAAACAGTGAAATTAAAAGGTGGCTGTATCCATCATGACAATGGCATGCTCGGCGCTGTATCACTTTACGATGCTGAGTACCGCAAGATTTCTACTTTAAAGAAGATTGGATTTAATGCAATCCGCACAACACACAATCCACCGTCTGCCGCACTGATGGAAGTCTGTGACCGGCTTGGTATGTATGTTTACGATGAGGCTTTTGATGCCTGGGGAATTATGAAACGGCCTGGTGACTATAATCAGTTTTTCGATGCAGACTGGAAAAAGGATCTCACCCTCTTTATGAAGCGGGACCGTAATCATCCATCCGTTATCATCTGGTCTACCGGAAATGAAATTTCGGAACGTGGAGGTCTGAATAATGGCTATACACTTGCCACACGCATTGCAGAAGCTGCACGTACACTTGATCCCAGCAGACCAATCTCCAATGCAATCTGTTCCTACTGGAGCGGACTTGATGAAGAGTTGTCACTGGAAAACATGAAAAAAATAATGGGAGAAGTCTCTGAAGACACTGTTTCCATACAGAATGCGGACACTGGTAAAAATGATACCAGCTGGGAAGAATACTCCGAAGCATTCACAAATGGTCTTGATATTGTCGGATACAACTATATGGAAGATAAATATCAACTGGATCATGAGATGTTCCCTGAGCGTGTCATCCTTGGATCTGAAAATTATCCAAAAGAAATTGGCATTCACTGGCCAATGGTAGAGAGTACGCCTTATGTCATCGGTGATTTCACATGGACAGCATATGATTATATCGGAGAAGCCGGTATTGGAAAATCTGTTTTCCTTGAGCCGGATGATCCATTATTTAAAATAGGGTCCTTTGCTTTGATGTCTTATAGTTCACAATTCCCTTGGCGTTTTGCGAATGACGCAGACGTAGATATCAATGGCTGTTTGCTGCCACAGGGAGCTTACCGCAGCATTGTATGGGGAAATAATAAGACTTACTTATACTCCTATGACCCTGATGTCTTTGGAAAAAAAGAACTGATCGGTAACTGGGGATTTACAAATGTCACAAAGAACTGGAATTGGAAAGACGCTGATAAAAAACCAGTACAGGTTGCTGTCTTTTCCAATGGAGATGAAGTAGAACTGATCCAGAATGGTACTTCCGTTGGTAAGCTTACTTCCGGAACACGCCTTGCAGCAGAACTTCCACATAGCTTTCTCTTTGACCTGACCTATCTTCCGGGAACTTTGGAAGCTGTCAGCTATAAAGATGGAAAAGAAATCTCACGGGATACACTTGTCACTACCGGACCAGCAAAAGAGATTCGTCTCATCCAAGAGAAAAAAGAACTCTCCGCCAACGGACATGAGGTAGCTTACGTTCGCGTAGAAATCGTAGATGAAAATGGAATTGTTGTTCCAGACGCAGCACTCAGACTCAGTGCAGCAGTGAAAGGTGTTGGTTCGCTGGCTGCCTTCGGTTCATCCAATCCGATTACAGACGAGAATTATACCTCTGGAACTTTCACTTCCTACCACGGAACGGCAACAGCGATCATCCGCAGTGGATACCAGACTGGTATGTGTACCTTGACTGTAGGGTGTGAAGGACTTGATGAGAAAAAAATAGCATTCACAATAAAATAATTTCTAATACCCAAAATGATGCTTGCTTTCACTAGATGAAGTCTCCACAACTTTTTCATTACGGTCTCTCTGTTTCTCACTACCTGTATTCATTTTTGACCTCCTTTTCCTTGGACTAAAAAACGCCCAGACTAGATTTTCGTAAATCTAATCTGAGCGTTTTATATCTCTCAGGTCTAATTTCTCAGACAAGAAAACTAATTTTACAGATTTTGACACCCCTTTTCCTATATTACACAATACTTGAAAATACCGGGTGGAAATCATTACCTCTCATTGGGGAGTAAAAAGCAGTAATGAATTTTCTTAATCATTACTGCTTCAAACAACTGTTCCCTGCGGGAATCGAACCCACAACTGAGACTTAGGAGGTCCCTGTTATATCCATTTAACTAAGAGAACTTTATTCACATATGCATCAGGCAATCCATTCTTTTTTACCACAAAATGGTGCCTCGTACGCCATTTATAATAGCATACTTTTTGTTGTCTGTCAAACAAAGTTTACCACTCCCTGCAGCCAAATATCGCCCTTAAAACGCCGTCCTACCATCGGCTCTCCCATCAGCCCTGAACGGTTCACCAAAACGCGTATACAAATATTATTGCACTTCACATCCATCTGGCACAGCGGCTCCTTGCTGATTTCATTTACAAGAGGCACCACATTTAGAATTTCACCAATGATTGTATATCGATCACTCTCCATTCCACATGGCATAATACTTGATTCAACCATTGTATAGATATCACAACTATTTAACAACCTGCCTACTTTATTACTCAAATTCATATCATCAATTGTCAGGCTGTCAATTGCTTCTTGATTTCCTTCTCTTGCTGCCTCAATCAGTTTCTGACGTCCCTGTTCCTTTTTCTTTGCAATACGAGCAGCCTCTGGTCTCTTCAAAATGGGAAGTAAAATTTTTCCCTGCGTACACAAAGCAGAAAGACAGGCATCTGTCACCGTTGGAAAAAATCCCTGCAGTACCTGATATTTTCGATATTCCATAAAATTATTTACAGAAAAAATCAGATTCAGTCCTAATCGGCAATCATCACAGACGCCATCATACGCTTCTCTCGCACTTTCCTTTTCTATGCTGCATTCTGCCTTAGAAGAACAGACATTACTGTTAATATATGGCTCATAATATTCCATCTGAAAGCTGCCCTGCATATCCTCTTCTCCACAGATCATAAGACCGATGTCTGGTGCAACTTCCTTTGTATAGACGACAAGACTGCTCTCCTCATCCAAACGAATTTTTTGAACCTGATCTGGGAAATTCTGCACGCTGCTTAACAGCTGCTGAAGCTGAGACTTTTTCTTGATTTGCCCAAATCCGATTGCTGGTAAGTATGCGTGCATAAAATTCCCTCCTTTATCATTTTATACTTTTATTTCTTCGGAACCATTTTCTCCATTCCGCCCATATATGGACGAAGAACTTCTGGAATACGAACACTTCCATCTGCCTGCAGATTGTTCTCTAAGAATGCAATCAACATACGCGGCGGAGCTACTACAGTGTTATTTAAAGTATGAGCCAGATACTTTGTCTTATCCGGTCCAACAACACGGATGCCAAGACGACGTGCCTGTGCATCACCTAAGTTAGAGCAGCTTCCTACTTCAAAATACTTCTTCTGACGCGGAGACCATGCCTCAACATCGACAGACTTTACCTTAAGGTCAGCCAAATCACCAGAGCAGCACTCAAGTGTACGAACTGGAATGTCCATGCTGCGGAATAAATCTACAGTGTTCTTCCACAGCTTGTCATACCACATCATGCTGTCTTCCGGCTTACAAATTACGATCATCTCCTGCTTCTCGAACTGATGGATACGGTATACACCTCTCTCCTCCAAACCATGAGCTCCCTTTTCCTTACGGAAACATGGTGAGTAGCTTGTAAGAGTGTATGGAAGATTTTCTTCCTTGTTAACAGTATCAATAAACTTTCCAATCATGGAATGCTCACTTGTTCCGATCAGGTAAAGATCCTCACCCTCGATCTTATACATCATTGCATCCATCTCTGCAAAGCTCATAACACCTGTAACAACATCACTTCTGATCATGAAAGGCGGTACGCAATAAGTAAATCCACGATTGATCATGAAATCTCTTGCGTAGGAAATTACTGCTGAATGCAGTCTTGCGATATCACCCATTAAATAATAGAATCCGTTTCCAGCTACTTTTCTTGCACTGTCCAGATCAATACCGTTGAAAGACTCCATAATATCAGTGTGATACGGAACCTCAAAGTCCGGAACAACTGGCTCGCCAAAGCGCTCAACCTCTACATTCTCACTGTCATCTTTTCCAATCGGAACAGATGGATCAATGATATTCGGGATAATCATCATCTTCTGCTTCAGATCTGCCTCAACCTGCTTCTCCTCTGCACTCAATGCTGCCATGCGTTCTTCTGACGCAGCATCCTCTGCACGTAGCTTCTCAGCCTCTTCTAACTTTCCCTGTGCACGAAGTGCACCATACTGCTTAGATGCCTTCTTATGATTTGCACGAAGGGTCTCAACTTCCTTTTTGATTTCACGGTTGCGAAGATCCAGAGCGATTACCTCATCAACCAGCGGAAGCTTTGCATCCTGAAACTTATTACGGATGTTCTGTCTGACAACGTCCGGATTCTCACGGACAAACTTGATATCTAACATAGTTTTCCAAACCTTTCTGTCTCTACTCTCATACTCAATAAATGCCTTGTTTTATAAGGAAAACAGACATTATTTATTATATACCACGGATTCTCTTTTGTAAAGTAGGTTGTGGGGAATGTTCCACGTGGAACATCACCTGTTGTCAATTGTCTGCTTTAGTGTTAAGATAGCATATATCATCACCAGAAAGGAAACTAACATGACTTATACCCATTTATTATTTGACCTTGATGGTACGCTCTTTGACTTTGATGCTGGAGAAACTTATGCTTTTCATAAGGTGTGCGATACTTTTCATATTCCATACTCTGATGAAGTACTTTCTCTATATCAGCGCATAAATCTTTCCTATTGGAAAGCATATGAGCGCGGTGAAATTACTTCTGCAGCACTAGCAATTGCCAGATTTCATGATTTTCTTGCTGCTGTTGGCAAAGATGGTGATCCGGCTCTAATGTGCCAGCTTTATCAGACAAGCCTTGGCGAAGACTGCACGCCAATTCACGATGCCCTTCGTGTATGCAGCATTCTGCATGAAAGAGGATATAAGGTTTCCATCATTACAAATGGACGAAGTACCACTCAACACAGCCGCCTATCTCACTCTGAATTGACACCAATGATTTCTGATCTATTCATTTCAGAAGAACTCGGATGTCAAAAGCCCAAAAAAGAATTTTTTGATGCTGTATTTTCAAAGCTTCAAATTTCTGTTTCTAAAGCACTTGTCATTGGTGACTCTTTAACCTCCGATATCATCGGTGGAATCCAATATGGCATTGATACCTGCTGGTTTAACCCAAATGGCTCTGATAATACAATGTCACAGGCACCAACTTATGAGATAAAACAACTGAGTGAGTTACTTTCTATTCTTTAACTCTATATTAACAAAAAAACGACTTTCCAGATCAGTAGTTTCTGTTCTGAAAGCCGTTTTTTAATTACTCTATTTAATTTTTAGTTTCATCTGTATCCTGCTGTACTGGAGTTGCCTGCTGCGCTTGTTTCTCTTCTAATTTAGCTGCATCGACATTATAATTTAATGCCATCTCCAAAGCATCTCGCTCCTCATTGCTGAGTGTTGCATGTGATTGTCCATGAATAATTTCTTTTAAATAGCTGTAGCAGCCATCCTGCGTATGCATACTGCTTAATACAAAACCGCTGTCATCACCATCAAGAAGTGCCAGTGAAAAGCTCAGCTTTCCAGCCATTCCTCGAAAGGTATCATATTTCATAATACCAATCTTTTTGTATGTTGCCTTAAGTCCTTTCTTCATGCTAATGATCTCATCAATATCACGCTTGCACTGGATCTTTACACGCTTATTATCTTCTACTACTGTCTTTAAAATGCCCTCAAGTGATTTTCCATCATTACCGCGCATAAAATCATCATATGCTGCCTGCAATTCTTTCATTCTGCTGTTCATAACAGTCATGCAGATCACAAGAATCAAAATCACAGCGAACATCCCTGCCAGAAAAAACAGGCTGTACTGCTGTGTAAATTCCATCGCCTGATTCAGAATTTCCATATTTTATTTTCCTTTCCTCTAGTTGAACAGTTATCCTCTGTTCAGTTTTCTTTTTCTAAGTTTTAACTAATTTACTCGATTGTATCCTTAGTAATTCCCATTAGTTCAATGATGCGTTCAAGATCATCATTTGAATAATAGTCAATTTCAATCTTGCCCTTGTCATCAGACTTTCTCTTAATCTGCACCTTCGTACCCATGCGAGACTTCATACGACTCTCCAATGTCTCATATAATGTCTGGTTCTTTAAAACTGGCTTTGTAACAGCTGGCTCATTTTTCTTATCCAACAAACTCTTAATATACTTTTCAGTATCGCGCACGCTTAGTTGCTCTTCCACAACCTTCTGTGCAACAGCACGCTGTTCTTCTTTATCTTCCAGTCCCAAAATCGCCTTCGCATGTCCGTTTGTAATCTGCCCTTCCATTAGCATAAGCTGAACCTCTTCATCTAGCTTAAGCAATCTAAGTGCATTTGTGATTACACTTCGGCTTTTAAATACTTTCTCTGCAATCTCTTCCTGTTTTAGCTGATACTTTTCAATCAATGACTGATATGCTTTTGCTTCTTCAATAGGGTTTAAATCTTCTCTCTGTAAATTCTCAATCAGTGCAATTTCTGCGATCTGCTGTTCATCATAATCTTTTATAATGACTGGAATATCCTTCAATCCAGCCTGCTTTGCTGCTCTCCATCTGCGTTCTCCAGCAATAATCTGATAATGATCCTCTACCTTCTTTACTACAATCGGTTGAATTACGCCATATTTTTTGATAGATTCTGCAAGTTCAGTCAATGTATCCTCATCAAATTTCAGTCTTGGTTGAGAAGATGCCGGCTCCACAAGACGCAGCTTTACTGTTGTCTCTGGCTCTTTTTTATCAGCTGCTGAATCTTTTTTCTTTGTTTCTACTGCATACGCATTGCTGATCAAGGAATCGATACCTTTGCCGAGACCTTTTCCAAGACCACCTTTTTTATTGAGTGCCATTCTTTCATCCTTTCTATCATTCAGTACCATTTGCAATTTTGCGAATAATTTTTAACTACTCTCTGTTTATAACCTCTTCTGCCAGTTGGTGATATGCTTCTGCTCCTGTTGATCTTGCGTCATACAAATTGATTGGCAGTCCATGGCTCGGTGCCTCTGCAAGACGCACATTTCTTGGAATAATTGTCTTATAAACTCGCTCCTGCAAATTGTCTTTTACATTCTCCACTACCTGAAGTGACAGATTAGTTCTCGCATCATACATGGTAAATACAACACCTTCCATTTCCAGATCCGGATTCAAGCGGCTCTTTACCAGATTAATTGTATGTAACAGCTGTGTCAGACCTTCAAGTGCATAATATTCACACTGAATTGGAACAAGTACTGTGTCAGCTGCACTAAGCGCATTAACAGTGAGCATACTTAAAGATGGCGGGCAATCAATTACAATAAAATCATACTGATCCTTAATCTCATCAAGTGCATCCTTTAAAATAAATTCCTTACGTTCCACATCAATCAATTCGATTTCCGCTCCTGACAGGTTCACATTTGACCCAATAAGTGAAAGGGTATCGAATAATACATTTTCAAGAATGCATTCTTGTATTGTACAGTTATCCGTAATCAGATCATACAGTGAATGCTCAAGTTCATTTTTATCAACGCCAAATCCACTGGTTGTATTTCCCTGAGGATCCATATCAATGATAAGTACATTTTTCTGGTATTCTGCTAATGAAGCTGCCAGATTGATTGCAGTAGTAGTCTTGCCAACTCCACCCTTCTGATTTGCAACAGCTATAATTCTTCCCATAATATCCTCATTTCTGCTAAATAGCATGATTTTATTACAATTCACACGGAACGTGCGTTTTTGCGAATGGGTGTCCTGTGAACTGTAACGTTTTTTGCATCTTTTCTACAGTATAGCACTTCTTTCTTCAAAATGCCATAAAAAAATGTTTCACGTGGAACATTATCTCCCGTGGAACATTTCTTTTGTATTTTTAATTGTTCATGTTCCACGTGGAACATTGCGAATGGGCATCCTGTGAACTATAATTTTCCCTACTGCAGCGGTTCCTTGCTTGGCAATCCAGCTTTTCTAGGATATTTTTTTGATGTAGTCTCTTTTTTCTTCACTATAACAAGACTGCGTCCAATATCTGAATCCGGAAGATCAAAGTAGATTGCATTTTCCTTTACTCCACCAAGCAGATGAACTGCTTTCTTTGCCTTATCAATCTCCTCTTCTGCATTGCCTGATTTATAAGCTACAAAGCATCCTCCTACTTTTGCATATGGAAGGCAATATTCACACAATGTAGACATGTTGGCAACAGCTCTTGATACAACACAATCAAATTGTTCTCTTAGTTCTGCCTTTCTGGCGCCATCCTCTGCACGATAATGAACAGTGGTGATGTTTTCAAGGCCAAGCTTTTCAATAACCTGATTTAAAAAGTTCAATCTCTTATTCAGAGAATCAAGCAATGTTACCTTTAACTGTGGATACATAATCTTTAATGGAACACCTGGAAATCCTGCTCCAGTTCCAACATCAATCAGAGTCTTCGTGTCTTCCTTGATAAAAATCTCTGATTTTAGCACGCTGTCCACAAAATGCTTCTGCAGCACTTCATCAAACTCTGTGATTGCGGTTAAATTCATTACCTTATTTGTTTCAACCAGCATTTCATAATATTGAAAAAACTGCTCTGCCTGTTTATTAGTCAGTTCGTGTCCAATCTTGGCAAACGCATTCATAATTTTTTCAATGCATTCTCCCTGTTGTATCGTTTCTGCCATTTATTTTCTCCTGTTTATGCATTTATTTCCACTATTCTATATTTACTATTCGATATCAACTATCTTTTCCACAAAAACATCGAATAAAGTGTTCTTGTTTATCTATTTAAATAAACAAGTAATACTGATATATCAGCTGGTGAAACACCTGATATTCTTGACGCCTGTCCGATTGATGCCGGCTGATATTCATTAAGCTTTTGAATAGCTTCTTTTCTCAGATTCGGTACCTGACTGTAGTCAAAATCAAGTGAAAGCTTTTTCTTTTCAAGCTTTTTAAACTGTTCTACCTGCTGCAGCTGACGCTTAATATAGCCTTCATACTTTATACTTATCTCTACCTGCTGCGTCACTGCCTCTGGCAGTTCTGGTTGCTTTGTATCTATTTCTTTCAAATCATTATAACAGATTTCCGGACGTTTTAACAGCTCCTCAAGTGTCATTCCACTCTTTAAAAGTGTGCTGTTATGCTGTTCAAGAAATGCCTGTACCTGCGGTGTTGTGCCGATAGTTGCCGTTTGAAGACGCTTGATTTCTTCATCGATCTGTCTTTTTTTATCATTTAGTTTTTGATAACGCTCATCAGATATTAATCCGATTTCATGACCAATTGCAGTTAAACGAAGATCTGCATTATCCTGACGAAGCAGCAAACGATATTCTGCGCGTGATGTCATCATGCGATATGGCTCATGATTCTCCTTTGTCACAAGATCATCAATCAAAACACCAATATATGCCTGTGAACGGTCTAACACTAATTCCTGACGTTTTAACACATGCAGCGCCGCATTGATTCCTGCTATAATTCCCTGTGCCGCTGCCTCTTCATATCCAGAGCTTCCATTAAACTGTCCTGCGCTGTATAATCCTCCTATTTTTTTAAACTCAAGCGTTGGCTTTAGCTGTCTTGGATTAATACAGTCATATTCAATTGCATATGCGTTTCGTACAATTTTTACATTTTCCAGACCTGCTACTGTATGATACATTTCGTACTGCACATCTTCTGGCATAGAACTTGACATACCGCCCAGATACATCTCATTTGTATACAAGCCTTCCGGCTCAATAAACACCTGATGATGATCCTTATCAGCAAAACGCACTACCTTATCCTCAATAGACGGACAATAACGAGGTCCAGTTCCATGAATCACACCCGAATAAAGCGGTGAGCGATCCAGATTACTTCTGATAATCTCATGTGTCTGCTCATTTGTATACGTCAGCCAGCAGGAAACCTGATCTTTTTGAACGCTCTCAGGATCTGTTGTGAATGAGAATGGAACAACTCGCTCATCACCTTTTTGTTCCTGCATTTTTGAAAAATCAATACTTCTTTTATCAACTCTCGCTGGTGTTCCAGTCTTAAATCTAAACATCTCAATGCCGAGTTCCTTTAATGAATCTGTCAGATGTGTCGCTGACTGCAATCCATTTGGACCTGTTTCATTGCTGATATCACCATAAATGCAGCGTGCCTTTAAATATGTTCCAGTTGCAAGCACTACACATTTACAATGGTAAATTGCACCAGAATACGTTACAACTCCATTTATATTATTATTTTCATCAACAAGAAGTTTACATACCTCTGCCTGTCGTATTGTCAGCTTGTCGGTATTTTCCATGGTATGGCGCATCTCCTGCGAGTATGCACGCTTATCCGCCTGTGCACGAAGTGAATGCACAGATGGTCCTTTTGATGTATTTAACATCTTAGACTGAATAAACGTCTTATCAATATTTTTGCCCATCTCTCCGCCAAGCGCATCCACTTCTCTTACAAGATGACCCTTAGAGCTTCCTCCTATATTCGGATTGCACGGCATCATTGCTATACTTTCCACACTCACAGTAAAAACAATCGTTTCTAATCCCAGTCTGGCACAAGCTAACGCCGCCTCACAGCCGGCATGTCCTGCTCCAATCACCACCGCATCATAATATTCTTCTAAAACAGCCATATTTTGCCTCCACTATCTAGTTACTTACCCATACAGAACTTTGCAAAAATACGGTTTACCAGATCTTCTTCAATCTCCTCGCCGATTACTTCTCCCAAACTGGTATAAGCATCCATCATGTCGATTGTCAGCATATCCTCCGGCATCCCATTTTCAATGCCCTCCTCTGCAAGCCTCAGGCTTTCGCAGGCATTTAACAGACATGTTTTTTGACGTGCATTCGTGATAACAACCTCATCATTTCCTGCAATCATTCCCTGTTCAAACATGTCACGTATTGTCTGCTCAAGCGCATCTAATCCATCTTCATTTGCCGCTGATATCCAAAGAACAGGTGCATCCACTCCAGCTGCCTTTAAATCCTTCGGCTGAATTACAGAAGATAAATCGGACTTATTTAACAGAATAATACTTTTTTTGTTTTTTAGCAACTGCATAATCTTATGATCATCTTCATCGAGATTTCGGGATGAATCTGCCACGTAAATCAATAGGTCTGCCTTTGCAGCAGCCTCACGTGCCTTCTCTACGCCGATTTTTTCAACAACATCAGATGTGTCACGAATACCAGCTGTGTCCACCAAAATTAAACTCAAATCGCCAAGCATAATCTGCTCCTCAAGAGTATCTCTCGTCGTACCGGCAATCTCTGTGACAATTGCCCTCTGTCTTCCTGATAACGCATTGAGCAAAGATGACTTTCCGGCATTTGGCTTTCCTACAATCACAGTGCGAATCCCCTCTGTTAAAACCTTTCCATTATCAAAGGAGTCTGCCATCTTCTTTACTGCTGCTCTAATTTTTTGAACACGTTCTGTGAGTCCCTCTGTATAGCCTTCAAGCGAAATATGCTCTGGATCGTCAAGTGCTGCCTCTATATAAGCAATCTCGTCTAAAAGCGTGCTTCTGAGGTCTTGTATGCGGTTTTTAATTTTTCCAGATAGCTGTTCTAGTGATGCATCTATTGCAAAACGATTCTTTGCAGATATAAGCTCCATAACAGCCTCTGCCTGAGACAGATCAATTCGTCCGTTTAAAAAGGCCCTCTTTGTAAACTCACCAGGCTGTGCCGGTGCTGCCCCATTTTTAAACACACAATCTAATACACGTCTCGTAACAAGAATGCCTCCGTGACAGTTAATCTCTACTGTATCCTCTGCAGTAAAGGAACGAGGTCCTTTCATGATGGATACCATAACCTCATCAATTACCTCATTTTCATCACAAATATAGCCGTAATGAATGGTATGTGTAGGTGCATTTGAGAGCTTTTTCGCTGAAGATGACGCTGCCGCGGCAAATGCTCCTTTTTTAATCGACTCTACCTCTTTTTTTGTTCTATAAATACGATCAATCACATCAAGCGCCTGAGGTCCACTTATTCTAATAATGCTAATTCCTGCTGGACTAAGTGCCGTTGCAATCGCCGCAATTGTACTATTTTCTTTCATATTATACCTCACTTCGATTTTCGTAAGTTTCCAAGAATGATACAGAAAATGCCACTCAATAGTCCGTATGAACTTTGAATGGCACTTTCTCTATTATTCCTCAGAAGTCAGCTTTTCAGCTGTTTCTCTTGTACCAGCTGCGCTTCTGTCATAATTTGTTTTGTATCCTTTGTCATAGCTTTTGTAGTATCTTCTCTGCGGAATTGCTTCTTTTTTAGGAAGTACCACTACATGACGAAATGGATCCTCGCCCTCGCTCTTGGTATATACAAACTTGTCGTCCTGAAGTGCAGAGTGGATGATCCTTCTCTCATAAGGATTCATCGGCTCAAGTGATGCCGGACGTCTTGTTCTCTTTACCTTGTAGGCAATATTCTTTGCCAGCTGCTCGAGAGTTTCCTTTCTTCTTTCACGGTAATTCTCAGTATCCAGCTTGACACGAATATATTCTTCGCTGTGTTTGTTTATAACAAGGCTCACCAGATGCTGCAGTGAATCCAGTGTCTGTCCTCTTTTTCCGATCAGGATGCCCATGTCTTCTCCGGTCAGAACGATATCAACAACCTGTTCTTCTTTATTGTAGGCAACTGCGATATCAACTTCCATATTCATCTCGTGGAAAATATTCTGTAAAAATTCTTCTCCCTCATCGATAAAATCTGACTTTTTACGTGCACGGATCACCGCCGGCTTAGAACCGATAAAACCAAGCAGACCATTCGAACCTTTTTCAACAACCTCATACTCAAGTTTTTCACTGGTGATCTGAAGCTGAAGCAGTGCATTGTTTACGGCTTCATCTACATTCTTTCCAGTGAACGTAGCAAACTCTGTCATACAAACCTTACCTTTCTGAATCTGCAAGCTTCCCCAAGCAAGTAATCAGCCTTACAATCACTGATTACTTTCTGTTCTTCTTTTCACTCTTTTCGTTGTACTGCTGAACCATTCCGGCCTTAGATGCCAGCTTACCCTTCTTTTTCTGGGTGGTGGAATAGTACTCAGTTGATTTCTCAACCTGCTTTGTCACACGCTCTTTCAGCTCAGCTTCTTTCTTTTCTTCGAGTTCTCTTTCTTCTTCGATAGTACGAACATTCATAACAGCCTTTGCCTTAAGCGGCTTCTGACCCTTCTTAACACGCTTTACATTAGCCTTTTCAATGTTCTTTTCAACCATCTGATTAATATCAATGCGCTCCATATACTTGTTTACGATCATCTGAATCAGAATCATAACAACAGAAGATGCAATCCAGTATACACCGATACCTGCAGAGAATGTGAAACAGAAGAACACTGACATAAGAGGCATCATGATATTCATGGTCTTCATTGTGCTTCCCATTGTGTCATCTGAATTCTTGCTTCCATTATCTGTCTGCATCATCTTAGAGCTAAGCCACTGAGTAAGACCGGCAAGAATAGGAATTAAAACACCAGGCCACAGCTGCTGTGCAGGTGCAGTTGCCAAATCCATTCCCAGGAAATAATTTGCTTTCTCGATACTTGGCAGTGCCTTGGCTACGTACTCATTCAAATTCGGGAAGATCTCGGTAAACTTAGTCCACTCAGTCTTATCGAAGTTGTAAAGCAGATCAATCAGCTTGTTAGAATCACTCAATCCTGCTGCATTGATGCCGTTTTGCTGTGCCAATGTCACGAAATCTGCGTTATCCCTGTAAGTAGGAATGTTCTGCAGTGCCTCAACAATCGGCTCATAGAACGCTCTTACCTTTGTGATATAGCCCGGAATCTTGTAAATAACCTGATACAAAGCGAACAGAATCGGCATCTGAATCAGCATCTGAACGCAACCGCCTGTCGGGCTTGTTCCGTACTTTGCATAGACTTCCTTCATCTCTTCATTCTGCTTCAAAAGCATTTCATTGTACTTCGGGCTTGACTTGTCCAGATTTGCATACTTTTTCTGAACCTGCTGAAGTTCTGGCGCCATAATACTATTAAGCTTTGTAAACTTCTGCTGCTTGATGGAAAGCGGAAGCATCAATGCTTTAATAATAATCGTGAATAAAATGATCGCCAATCCAATGCTTGCAATGCCAAACATATCCAGGAACTCGTAAATTCCATTCATGACAACACCAAGCACCTTCGCAACTGGCCCTACAAGAAACCAGTTACTTTGTGTTAATGATAAAAAATCCACTTGTTTTCCTCCTTAAGCTACCTACGGAACAGGGTCGTACCCCCCTTTTGAAAATGGATTGCAGCGCAATATCCTCCATATAGCAAGTAAGGAGCCTTTCAAAGCTCCATACTTTTCCAACGCTTCTATTGCATACTGCGAACAGGTTGGGGTATATATACAGTGGGTCCGGACTTTGAGAGGTGATAAATACTTCTGGTAAAACCTTATCATATGAATCATAATCTTCTTCATAGTCCCGACCCTACTTCGATTCTAAAAAAATATTCAGCTTTCTTCCTACATGAAAAAAAGCTTCCTCAATTTCCATTAATCCTTGTTCCTTCGCCAACGGTCTGGCAACAATCACTATGTCCAATCCTTGTATTAATTCTTTTTCGTGTAAGCGGCAGCATTCACGGATCACTCTTGTAACCCGATGCCTGACCACACTGTTTCCTACCTTTTTACTGACAGATATGCCAATGCGGGTATCAGCGCGGTCGTTTGACATCTTGTACATGACCAGCGAACGATTTGCAAAAGACTGCCGTTTGCTGTAGACTCTCTGAAAGTCTCTGTTCTTTTTAAGAGAGTTGATACTGCTCAATTAAGCAGAGAGAACCTTTCTTCCCTTTGCTCTTCTTGCTGCCAGAACCTTTCTTCCTCCCTTTGTGCTCATTCTTGCACGGAAACCATGAACCTTTGCATGGGATCTCTTCTTTGGCTGAAATGTCATCTTCATAACAAAACACCTCCTTGTTTTCTGTGTTAGTTTTCAAATAATACTGTTTCTTACACTGTGAGTATCAGTCCCACAGCTTGCACCAAAAGTGCGATTTTTCGGCGCTTTTTAACGCCGTTGCAAAAATTGGACATCATACGCATTATATTAAGAAACTCGCATTTCGTCAAGGTTTTTTTTAGTGTTTTTTATTTTTTATTACAAAAAAGTTATCCCCAACTTATCCCCAAAGTTATCCACAACTTTTTCATTCAGAAATGTTGTGGATAAAAGTTATCCCCAAATTGTGGATAACTTGTGCATAACTTTGGGGATAATACAAAAAACCCTTCTCAAACCCTTGATTTTACGACAAACTTTTTTTTGTGGATATTGTGGATAAGTACATGTGTTTGGTGGATAACTCTGTGGATAACTCACTCTGTTTTTACTTATAAACAATCTTATCCACATTATCCACAATTTTATATGCCATACCCCCTTCTGAGTTATCCCCACTCTATCCACAGCTTTTTTCCACTTATCCACATGTTATCCACAGCCTATCCACAATATTATCCACATTTCACCCCAATGTTGTTGATATTTTTTACAGACTGCTCTCCTCTTCTCTCTTGAAATTCTTCATTATTTTTAGTATAATATCATTATATGGGCTAATAGGCTCTTTTCTCGAAAATTACCATATACCGACGTCAGGAGTAACAAATGATTGACAGATTAAAGGAAAACTGGGATGCCATAAAAGACACCCTGAAGGAAAATTATGATATTTCAAAGGTATCTTACGATACTTGGATTGTCCCTATGGAAATCCACAATGTAGACAATGACCAGGTCTACATCTTGGCAGATACAAAAGGTATCCCCAATATACTAGACTATATCAAGAAGAAGTACAAGCAGATTCTTGAGATTGTCATTGAGGAGAAGATCGGCCTGCACTGCAATGTGATCTTTGTTACTTCGGAGGACCTTGAGAAGCGTCCAAACCTCACTGCAGAAGCTTCTAACATTGTAACCCCCGAGTTAAACTCCTATTATGCTGCTGTGATGAATGCCAACTTAAACCCACGCTATACATTTGATACCTTTGTTGTTGGCTCCAATAACCGATTCGCACATGCTGCTTCACTTGCTGTTGCTGAATCTCCTGGAACCCTCTACAACCCACTATTTATCTATGGCGGCGCAGGTCTTGGCAAGACGCATCTGATGCAGTCTATTGCCCACTATATTCTGCGCAATGATCCAAGTGTACGCGTTTTATATGTCACTAGTGAGACATTCACAAATGACCTGATCGACTCTCTTAAAGGCAAGAAGAATGCTGAGTTTAAAGAGAAATACCGCAGCATTGATGTCCTTATGATTGACGATATCCAGTTTTTAATTGGAAAGGAAAGCACACAGGAGGAGTTTTTCCACACCTTCAACTACTTATATGAAACGGGCAAGCAGGTTATCATTACTTCTGATAAACCTCCAAAGGATTTCACAAACCTTGAGGAACGTCTTCGCTCTCGCTTTTCTGTTGGTCTTCCAGTCGATGTCTCTGCTCCTGATTATGAGACTCGTGTGGCAATCCTTCATAAAAAGGAAGAAACAGAGAACACAAAGATCTCTGACGATATTATCAACTATATTGCTGAAAATATCAATACTAATATTCGTGAGCTTGAAGGTGCGCTCAATCGAATTACCGCTTTTAAACGTCTTTCTAATAAAGAAATCACGCTTAATATGGCGGAAGATGTACTTCGCGACATCATCAACAACCACAAAGAGGTTACGATTACTGTTCCTCTGATTGTTGAGGTCATTGCATCACACTTTGGCTTTGAGGCAGATGAGCTTCTTTCACAGAAGCGTAATAAGGATATCGCCTACTCCCGCCAAATTGCGATGTATCTGTGCCGTCAAATGACCGATTTGTCTCTTCAGCAGATCGGAAAGGAACTCGGAAATCGTGATCACACGACTGTCCGGCACGGAATTGAAAAGATTACTGAGGATCTCAAAAACAGCCAGTTTTTACAAGATACCATCGACGTTTTACAGAAAAAAATCAACCCGGCTCTTGGCTGAGCTTTGGGGATCGATTGGGGATATTGTGGATAACTTACCCAGTTATCCACATAGTTATCCACAAGTTATCCCCAAAATTTTTCTTCTGTAAGCCGCATAAGTCCTAGGTTTTTTAGAGTTATCCCCAATATCCCCAACCCCTACTACTACTACTATATATATTATAAATCTATCTATCAGCAAAAAGGAGAGTGCCACCATGCATATTATCTGTCCACGAGAAGAGTTACAAAAAGGTGTTTCAATTGTTTCAAAAGCCGTTTCAAATAAGACAACCATGCCGATCTTAGAGTGCATTCTGATTCAGACGAAAGAAGGACGCATTCTTATGACAGCAAATGATATGGAATTGGGGATTGAAACAGAAATTCATGGCATCATTGAGGACAATGGACGTATTGCAATTGATGCTAAGATTTTTTCTGAGATTGTTCGTCGTCTTCCAGACAATGATATCTCCATTGAAACCGATGGAACTGACTCTGTGAAAATTCAGTGTGAGAAGATTAATTTTACAATTCCTGGAAAGAATGCAGATGAGTTTACATTTCTTCCAGAGGTGGAACGCTTAAACTGTGTTACACTGTCTCAGTTTACTCTGAAGGAAATTATCCGCCAAACGATATTTTCCATTTCAGACAATGAGAATAACAAGATGATGGCAGGTGAACTGTTGGAAATTAATGGCAATAACCTGCGCATTGTATCTTTGGATGGTCATCGTATTTCAATTCGCAAGATTGTGTTAAAGGATTCGTATGATTCTATTAAAGTTGTTGTTCCAGGAAAAACACTAAACGAAGTAAGCAAGATTATTAGTGGCGGAACAGATGACGAAGTTCGCTTGTACTTTACTGAGAATCATGTTTTGTTTGAGTTTGACGACACTATTGTTGTGTCACGTTTGATTGAGGGAGAATATTTCCGTATTGACCAGATGTTAAACAGTGATTATGATACTAAGCTGACAGTGAATAAAAAGGAGATGCTTTCATGTATCGACCGTACCACAATGCTGATTAAGGATAGTGACAAGAAACCGATTATTATTGGCATCACTGATCACAGCATGGAGGTAAAGTTAAACTCTGCATATGGTTCCATGAAGGAAGAACTTGCAATTGATAAGCGCGGCAAGGATATCATGATTGGATTTAATCCAAAATTTTTAATTGATGCGCTTCGAGTAATTGATGATGAGATGATTAACATCTACATGATTAATCCAAAGGCACCTTGCTTTATTCGCAATGATGAAGGCACTTATATTTATCTGATTCTTCCGGTAAACTTTAACGTTTATTAAAATCGATAAAATAAATTATAATGAGTATGAAAGGATGAATAAATAAATGGCAAAAATAGTATTAAGAGAGGATTTCATTAAGCTTGGTCAGGCACTAAAGGCAGCAAAGCTTGTTGGAAGTGGTGTGGAGGCAAAGATTGTGATTCTTGACGGAAAGGTTAAGGTGAATGGTCAGGTTGAGCTGCAGCGCGGCAAAAAGCTATATGACAAGGATGTGGTAAGCTTTGCAGGAGAGACAATTGAGATTGTAAAGGAATAATCATATGATTGTAAAATCACTTGCGCTGTCAGATTTTCGAAATTACGATTTACAGGAATTATCTTTTCATCATGGCATCAACATTTTTTATGGGGATAACGCGCAGGGAAAGACAAATATCCTTGAGGGCATTTATCTTTGTATGACAAATAAATCATACAGAGGTAGTCATGACCGAGAGATGATCCGCTTTGGAAAAGAGGAGGCGCACCTTCGTCTTGAGGCTGAAAAAAAAGGCATTCCATACCGGGTGGATATGCATTTAAAAAAATCAAAGACAAAGGGAATTGCAATTAATGGCGTGCCAATCCGCCGCTCAAGTGAATTGATTGGCCTTTTAAATGTCGTTTTCTTTTCACCAGAGGATCTTCAGGTGATAAAAAACGGTCCTGGAGAGCGCAGACGCTTTTTGGACATGGAGCTTTGCCAGCTTGACAAGGTGTATCTGCATTTTTTGACGCATTACAATAAATGTCTTACACAACGAAATGCACTGTTAAAAGAGATAGATCTGTCGAAGGATGCACAGGCAATGCTCGATGTCTGGGATGCACAGCTAATTCAGCATGGAAAAAAAATTGTACAGCTTAGGGAAGCATTTGTTGGTGAGATTGCACCAGTAATCGCACAGATTTATCATTCCCTGACAGGCGGTAGGGAACAGCTGGCAGTTTCGTATGAGCCAAATGTATCTGCTGATAGGTTTGATGAGATTCTTTTTCTTAATCGAGAGAGGGAGATACGGCAAAAGACAACACTGACGGGGCCACATCGTGATGATATTCGATTTCGTGTACAAAATATGGCAACAGGACAAACGACAGATATCCGTACATTTGGATCGCAGGGGCAGCAAAGAAGTGCAGCGCTTGCATTAAAGCTTGCGGAGATTGAGATTGTAAAGCGAAAGGTAAATGATACACCGGTTCTTTTGCTTGACGATGTACTTAGCGAGTTGGACAGCAGCAGACAAAACTATTTGCTGGACAGCATTCATGATATTCAGACCTTTATTACATGTACAGGTCTAGAGGAGTTTGTAAGGCACCGGTTTCACATGGATCAGATTTATCATGTGGAGCGGGGCGTAGTGACTAGGGTAAATTCCCTGAATAGTGAAACGATTTTTTAATCAGTGAGGAGGACACAATGAGCGACGAATACGGAGCAGGTCAGATTCAGATACTGGAGGGGCTGGAGGCAGTCAGAAAACGTCCGGGCATGTATATCGGAAGCACATCTGAGAGAGGGCTTCACCATCTGGTATATGAGATAGTAGACAATGCCGTGGATGAAGCTCTGGCAGGTGTCTGCACCAAGATCGATGTGATCATTCATAAAGACAATTCAATTACAGTTGTTGATAATGGACGAGGAATTCCGATTGGAATCCATCCGAAGGCTGGCATTCCAGCGGTTGAGGTTGTATTTACAATTCTTCATGCAGGCGGAAAGTTTGGCGGCGGAGGATACAAAGTTTCAGGAGGTCTTCATGGTGTAGGAGCATCTGTCGTAAATGCACTTTCCATTTGGCTTGAAGTTGAAATTTATCATGAGGGCAAGGTTTATATGCAGCGCTATGAGCGTGGTCATGTAGTAAACAAGCTTGCCGAAGTGGATACCTGTGATCCAAACAAGCATGGAACAAAGGTTACGTTTAAGCCTGACGGTGAAATTTTTGATACCTTAGTCTACAATTATGATACGCTTAAAGAGCGTCTTCGTGAAATGGCGTTTTTGACAAAGGGATTGAAAATTATTCTGACGGATGAGCGTGAGGAGCCAAATCTTTGCGAGACATTCCACTATGAGGGTGGCATTAAGGAGTTTGTTGAGTACTTAAATAGTGCGAAGGAGCCACTGTATCCGCAGATTATTTACTGTGAAGGAACAAAGAATAACGTTGCTGTTGAGGTAGCAATTCAGCACAACGATTACTACAACGAAAATATTTACAGCTTTGTCAATAACATCAACACACCAGAGGGAGGAACCCATCTGTCTGGTTTTAAGGCGGCATTGACAGATCTGTTTAATAAATATGCCAGAGCAAATAAGCTTTTAAAGGACAATGAGGATTCATTGTCTGGTGAGGATATCCGTGAGGGTATGACTGCTGTAATCAGCATTAAGATTGAGGATCCGCAGTTTGAAGGCCAGACAAAGCAAAAGCTTGGAAACAATGAAGCCAGAGGTGCTGTATCTGCAATTGTAAGTGAACAGTTAACATATTTTCTGGAACAAAATCCAAGCGTTGCGAAGATGATCTGTGACAAGGCAATTCTTGCACAGCGTGCACGTGCGGCAGCGAGAAAGGCACGTGATCTGACAAGAAGAAAGACAGCGCTTGATTCAATGACGCTTCCAGGCAAGTTAGCAGACTGTACTGATAAGAATCCAGAAAAATGCGAGATCTACATTGTAGAGGGAGATTCTGCTGGTGGTTCTGCAAAGACAGCGCGTGATCGTGCAACACAGGCAATTTTACCTCTTAGAGGAAAGATTTTAAATGTTGAGAAGGCACGACTTGATCGTGTATATGAAAATGCAGAGATTAAGGCTATGATTACAGCATTTGGAACAGGTATACATGAAGATTTTGATATTACAAAGCTTCGCTATCATAAAATCATTATCATGACTGATGCCGATGTTGATGGTGCTCATATCGCAACACTGCTTCTGACATTTATCTATCGCTTTATGCCGGAGTTAATCAAGCAGGGCTATGTATACCGTGCACAGCCGCCGTTATATAAGCTGGAGAAAAACAAGAAGGTCTGGTATGCGTACTCAGATGAGGAGCTTGCAGCAATTCTTGATGAGGTAGGAAGAGACCAAAATAATAAGATCCAGCGATATAAGGGACTTGGAGAGATGGACGCGGAACAGCTGTGGGAGACTACAATGGATCCAAAACATCGTGTTCTTTTGAAGGTAAACTTTGACGAGTCGTACGCATCTGATATTGATGTTACCTTTAACACCTTGATGGGAGACCGCGTTGAGCCAAGAAGACTCTTTATTGAGAAAAACGCAAAGTATGTTAAGAACCTTGATATCTGATGACAGACCAAATTGGTCTGTCGGGATATAAGGATGCATAGTAAGAATGAGAGGGAAACATGGACGAAACCATATTTGATAAAGTGCAGGAGATCGATCTGAAGAAAACGATGGAGCAGTCATATATTGACTACGCTATGAGTGTTATCTCTCAGAGAGCGCTACCTGATGTTAGAGACGGCTTAAAGCCAGTACAGAGAAGAGTTTTATACTCCATGATCGAGTTAAACAACGGTCCGGATAAGCCGCATCGTAAATGCGCACGTATCGTCGGCGATACCATGGGTAAATATCATCCGCACGGAGACAGCTCAATATATGGAGCACTAGTCAATATGGCGCAGGAGTGGTCTACCCATTATCCGCTTGTTGATGGCCATGGAAACTTTGGTTCTGTGGATGGAGATGGCGCAGCAGCCATGCGTTATACGGAGGCGCGTCTGTCTAAGATTGCAATGGAGATGCTTGCAGACATCAATAAGGACACTGTAAATTTCAGTCCGAACTTTGATGAGACAGAGAAAGAGCCAGATGTGCTTCCTTGCCGTTTCCCAAATCTTTTGTGTAACGGTACCACTGGTATCGCAGTTGGAATGGCATCAAATATTCCGCCTCATAACATCAAAGAGACAATTGATGCAGTTGTTAAAATGATTAACAACCGTATTGACGAGAATCGTGATACAGAGATTGAGGAGCTGATGAGTGTTATTCAGGGACCAGATTTCCCAACAGGTGCAACAATTATTGGCCGACGCGGTATCGAAGAGGCATATCGTACTGGAAAGGGAAAGATTATTGTCCGTGCAGTAACAAACATTGAGCCGATGCAAAATGGCAAGAACCGAATTGTAGTAACGGAGCTTCCTTATGGTGTCAACAAAGCAAAGCTGATCGAGAAGATCGCAGAGCTTGTAAAGGATAAGCGTGTAGATGGAATTACTGATTTAGCCGATCAGTCCAGTCGTGAAGGAATGCGAATTTCAATTGAACTGCGCCGTGATGTAAATCCTAATGTGGTGTTAAATCAGCTTATGAAGCATACACAGCTGCAGGACACATTTGGTGTTATCATGCTGGCGCTTGTCGGCGGCGAGCCAAGAATCCTTAATATCCATGATATGCTGTATTATTATCTGCAGCATCAGGAGGAGGTTGTAACAAGACGCACCAGATACGATTTAAGTAAGGCACAGGAGCGTGCTCATATCTTGGAGGGACTGTTAATTGCACTGGATCATATAGATCGTGTGATTGAGATCATTCGTGGTTCTGCAAATGTAGTAGCTGCAAAAGCATCATTGATTGAAGAGTTTGGTCTTTCAGATGCCCAGTCTCAGGCAATTGTAGATATGCGTCTTCGCGCATTGACTGGATTGGAGCGAAATCGTCTGGAAAATGAATATAAGGAGCTAGAGGAGCGAATTGCTTACCTGCAGAGTATTTTAGGTGATGAGAAGGTATTGCTTAGCGTTATTCGTGATGAACTTCTTACGATTAAGGCTAAATATGGTGATGACCGTAAAACGGCAATTGAGCTGGCAGAGGATGAATTTAATGCAGAGGACTTAATTCCAAATGAGGCAGCTGTTATTGCTATGACAAAGCTTGGCTACATTAAGAGAATGTCCCCAGATCACTTTAAGGCGCAGAACCGAGGCGGCAAAGGTATTAAGGGAATGAATATATTAGATGAGGACTATATTGCAGATCTGATTACAATTAATAATCATGATTATGTTCTTTTCTTTACAAATCTCGGAAGAGTGTACCAGCTTAAGGGTTATGAGATACCTGAGGCAAGTCGTACTGCAAGAGGAACAGCTGTTATTAATCTGCTGCAGCTGCAGGCAGGTGAAAAGGTAACTTCGATTCTTAGAAATGAGGGACATGAGTCTGGTTATCTGACCATGGCAACAAAGCTTGGCATGATTAAGAGAACAAATCTGTCGGAATATGGAAATATTCGTAAGGTAGGATTGGCGGCAATTAGTCTGCGCGAGGGTGATGAGCTGATTGACGTTCATGTTACAGATGGAAAGCGTGATATTATCATGATTTCACATCTGGGTCAGTGTATTCGCTTTGATGAAAATGATGCCAGAGCAACGGGAAGAGTATCCATGGGTGTAAAGGGTATGAACCTGGCAGATGGAGACAGTGTAATTGGCATGCAGGTCGCAGAGGAGAATGGTGAGCTTCTTTTTGTATCCGAAATGGGTATGGGCAAGAAGACTGCTATGAGTGAATTTAAAGATCAGAATCGAGGCGGTAAGGGTATTCGCTGCTATCGCGTCAATGCAAAGACCGGTAATTTGGCTGGCGTAAAGGTATATAAAGAGGGCTATGAGCTGATGTTAATAACAACGGAAGGTACTGTGATTCGTATGAAGACAGATACTATTCCTGTTTTAGGAAGAGATACCAGCGGTGTTAAGCTAATGCAGGTAGATCAGGAAAACGTTAAGGTATCAAGCATTGAACTTATTGAAGAATCTAAGGAAGAAGAATTTGCTGAGACTTCTGAGGAGACTGTAGGTTCTAAAGAAGTGTAATCTGATAATGTTGTGAGGGACGCTTCGGCGTCCCTTTTTGAAAAAAAATGAAAATAGGTATTGACATTAAGTGAAACATGGGTTATAATCACTTATGCGTTTAAGCAATTCATATAAGTTATAGTTGTGGAGAAATACTCAAGTGGCTGAAGAGGCGCCCCTGCTAAGGGTGTAGACCGTTTGCGCGGTGCGAGGGTTCAAATCCCTCTTTCTCCGTTTCTATTTTAGGAAAGTGTAGTATCATAACAAAAGGTTATTAGATTTACTTGCAGTCCCATATGTATTGTGTCACCCTTTGGGTTTGTCGTAAGGCAGCGCAAAGGTTTTCTTTTTCTTTACTTTCAAATCTCGAAAAAAAGATTTGAAAAAAGTTAAAAAAGTTGTTGACAAACGCTTGAAAGTGTGCTAGTATATAGAAGCTGTCGCTGAGACAGACAATACAAAACACAAAGAACCTTGATAATTGAACAGTATAACCAACCCTGAAGATTTCTTAAAAA
>NZ_JAXWCK010000010.1:0-19433 GCF_037349415.1 Anthropogastromicrobium sp. | reverse complement strand
CAATAAAGTCAATTCAAAGGCAATAGCATTTATACAAAAGATGCAGCCACGAAGGATTACAGTTCACAAAATACGAATTGCAATCAAGAGATGGGAGGAATAGATATGTTTGGACAGGAATTAAAGAAAATGGGTATTGCCACTGCATACCGTTATATTGAGAAGAATCCAAAGGATAATTTAAGAAAGCTTATGACCTGGGTGGACCGTATCGCAGGAGAAGGTCCTGATAGCTTTGAGGAGCAAAGAAAGGTAATATGGGATGTTTTAGATCATCCAGAATCAAATATGTATCAGCTGATCATGCGTGTCATTGAAGAGGTTGATCCAGAGGTTGTGAAGACAGTATTTTCAAACTTCTTTTTAAATGCAGCTATTCTTGGATGGCCAAAACAGGAGAAGTTAAGAGCTGAATATAATTGCAATATTCCGTGGGCTATTCTTCTTGATCCGACATCTGCTTGTAATCTGCATTGTACAGGATGTTGGGCTGCTGAGTACGGCAATAAGTTAAATCTTACATTTGATGAGATTGACAGCATTATTGAACAGGGAAAAGAGCTTGGCATTTACTTCTATATTTATACCGGCGGTGAGCCGCTTGTCAGAAAGAATGATCTGATTGCACTGTGTAAGAAGCATTCTGATTGTATTTTCCTTTCATTTACAAACGCAACGCTGATTGATGAAGCTTTTGCTGATGATATGCTTCGCGTAAAGAATTTTGTTCCGGCAATCAGTGTAGAGGGCGATATGGCAGCACATGATGGCAGAAGAGGAAAGGGTTCCTACGAGAAGGTAGAGAAGGCAATGAAGCTATTAAAAGAAAAGAAGCTTCCGTTTGGTGTTTCCTGTTGCTACACAAGTGCAAACTGCGACAGTATCAGCAGTGATGAGTTTTATGATTGGCTTGTTGATAAAGGTGTATTATTTGCATGGTATTTCCACTATATGCCAGTTGGAAATGATGCAGTACCACAGCTTATGCCGACACCATCTCAGAGAGAGATGATGTATGACCGTGTTCGTTATTGCAGACGTACAAAGCCGCTCTTTGCAATCGACTTCCAGAACGATGGCGAGTATGTTGGCGGATGTGTAGCTGGAGGACGCCGTTATCTGCATATCAATGCAAATGGTGATGTAGATCCTTGTGTATTTATTCATTATTCCGACAGCAACATTCGTGAGAAAACACTTCTTGAGTGTCTGCAGTCTCCGTTATTTATGGCATATCATGAGAATCAGCCATTTAACGAAAATCATCTTCGCCCATGTCCAATGCTTGAGAATCCGCAGAAGTTACGCGAGATGGTAGCAAAGACACAGGCAAAATCAACTGATATGCAAAGCCCAGAGAGTGCAGATCATCTTTGCAGCAAGTGCGATGAGTATGCAAAGAACTGGACCCCATCAGCAGAGAAGTTGTGGAATGAGTCACATAAGAAGTAATCAATATTGAAATCTTTAAATAAAAAAGCCTTCTAGCTGTAAATATTTAGTTGATATTTGCAGTTAGGAGGCTTTTCATTTTTTTGTGGCTAAAAAAACTGTATTGACAGCCGCTAATTCTAAAGGTAAGATAACAATAAGTAAAAATTAAAAAATGTTGTCTATATAGTTGACAGGACAAAGAGGAGGAAAGCGCATGCAGAAAATGATATGGACTGGAATTGGAGTGAGTGCGGCGGCAGTCATTGGAACTGTGAGTTTGTTTGGAACAGGAAGACTTCACTTCAATAATGTTATCCAAACTCCAGCTCAGTTAGAGCAAACAGCATCAGAAAATGATCAAACTACACAATCAAGCGAAGTATTAACAGAGCAATCCGTTTATTATGCGCGTAAGCTTGGAAAGAAGGCTTCAGATGCAGAATACTTTAAGAATAGAATGATTTCAGATGATCTAATGGAATACATACAAAAGGCAGTACCACTTGCAGATGCAGTTCCGACGGAACTAATGAAGCTCAATTTGGATTCATTTACAGTGGAAGAGATGGGAGATGACTTGAAAAGTATTGCACTGACAGACACCACTGAAATCAGCGACATGATTGCAAGGTCACTTGCAACGATGATGGTAGTTACTTCTAGTGATACAAAAGCATTGGCTGCCTATGCGCTGCTTGAAGACAATCAATATTTAAATATGGAGTTGAATGCAACAGTTGGATTGTGGCTGTATTATGGAGAAGATTTGCCATCGGTATTATGTGTGTTTGTTCCAAGAGAAGGCGGTACAGAGCTAACAGTCGGTGTGCTAGATGCTGCAAGCTATGAGACAGTGCGAAAGAAAGTGGCGGAGCCATCTGATCAGAATAGTGATAACAGTGATGATGTTTTAATCGAAGTTTTGGCACAACGATCCAAGATTGACAGCGATTTGGGCTCACTTGATTACTCCTACTTAGATCAAATGACAGATGATTCTTATCCGATGGAGGGATTGCTAGAGGCTGTCACTTTAGATGAACCAGCAGATGCAACATTTTTCAATCAACTAGTTGATGAAATCATCGGTGAAATGGTCAGTGGAACAACACCAATTGATGAGCTAACACAACTTTTTACCGCCTCATCAGAAGTAGCAGACTATGTAAAAAAAGCACAAACTTGTATGGAAGAAGTAGCAAAAGGATCAACAAAGGGAACGCTCACCGCTTATAAGGTTCCTTCAAGTTCCTATTGGTCGGCAGAACAAATTGCATCTGGTGTATCAAATGGTTCTAGTATGAACCAGATAACAGCATCTAGTGTTTTGTCCCGAATAGCTCATGAGCGAACCCCACTGCATGCAATCACAACAGACTGGAAAGATGATGTTGTGTTGGCATATACGTTTTCTGACTTGGCACTTTTGATCTCGGTAGAAGAAGCAGATAATTGTTACTTGAAGATCAACACAAATTTCGTCTGGCTGGATGAAGAAAACAATGGAAACATCGTAGACCGCATGGTGAAACAGTATGGTCTTGAGCAAATGGATTTGCAGCAATAGGATTGTATATAGGATTGTACAATTTCGAAAAATTTAACGGCATAGATTGACAAAACAACTTCTCTGGTGGTACGGTATCCAAAAGGCGAACCATTAAAAAGCCCATTGAGGAGAGGTTCGTACAGAAAGGAAGCAGTGGTTTATGATTTATGCGGATCATGCGGCAACAACAAAGATGAGCGAGACAGCAAAGCTGGCGATGCTGTCTGCAATAGAAGAAAATTGGTACAATCCGTCAAGTTTATATACACCGGGACAGCAGGCATCTGGTGTGCTGATGGATGCGCGCGTAAGAATTTCACGTTGTTTAGGATGTCTTCCAAAGGAGATTTATTTTACTTCCGGCGGAAGCGAGGCTGATAATCAGGCAATTTTATCGGCAGCAGCGATTGGAAAAAGACAGGGTAAGATGCATATCATCTCAACTGCATTTGAGCATCATGCTGTTTTGCATACATTAAAAAAGCTAGAAAAAGAAGGTTTCGAGATTACGCTTCTTGATGTTGGAGAAAAGGGAATTGTAAGCCCTGTACAGGTCGCAGAAGCAATTCGTCCAGATACAATACTTGTTACGGTTATGTATGCCAATAATGAGATTGGAACTATTCAGCCAATTCGTGAGATCGGAGCAGTGTGCAGACAAAATGGTGTGCTGTTTCACACCGATGCGGTACAGGCAGCAGGTCATCTTCCTATTAATGTAAAAGAAGATCAGATTGACATGTTGTCACTGTCAGCCCATAAATTTAACGGTCCAAAGGGAATCGGAGTGTTGTACGCAAAAACAGGTGTATTTTTGACCAATCTGATCGAAGGTGGCGAACAGGAGCGAGGAAAACGTGCCGGAACGGAAAATCTTCCTGCTATAGTAGGAATGGCAGCGGCATTAGAGGAAGCTTGCTCACTTCAAAAAGAGCGCTCCATCTATGTGACAAAACTTCGTGAGCAGTTAATAAACGGACTAAAGAAAATTACAGGTGCACTGTTAAACGGAGATGCAACCAATCGTCTTCCAGGAAATGTAAACTTCTGCTTTCCGGATACCGAGGCAGAGGGACTCTTGCTCTTACTTGACAACAAAGGAATTTGTGCATCATCAGGTTCAGCATGCACATCAGGTTTTCTTGATCCAAGTCATGTGCTTCTTGCAATCGGAAGAGATAAAGAGACAGCAAGAGGTTCCCTTCGTTTGACACTTGATTATGAAAATACCAAAGAAGAGGTAGAGATGATTATTCAGGCTGTTGCTGAGACAGTTAAAATTTTACGTGGAGAATAAAATTGGCGGCTCTAAAATTAGAGCCGCCAAAATAATTACAGATATAACATTTCTGAGTACGCCATGATAAATGGACCGCTTCCTTTTCCTTCATCTGGAAGGTAATATTCAGTGATCTCATAATTATTTGTATTATTTGCACTTGCCTTTAAGTAAATATCTTCCAGTACATTGTCGTGAAGCTTAGTATTTACAATTGCGTTAAATGCTTTGATTGCAGGTTCGCGGTAGGACTCGTTAAGCCATCCTTTGCGAACACCTTTTAACATCATATAAATCATCATGGCAGTGCCGCTGACCTCAAGGCGATTTGTCGCGGTAACAGGCTGATCAGCCAGATTTGCCCATAATCCAGATTCATCCTGATACTTTAACATGCCATCTGCAAAGAGCTTTAATGCAGCTTTTCTCTCTTCAATATAGCATTCAGGAAGAACTTCCATTACATCGACCATTGCCATTGCATACCAGCCCATTGCGCGGGTCCAGTGGTACGCGCAGACATCCTCACGGCTGTTGCATGCATGATAATACATGCCATTCGGGGCAAGCATAACATCAGCAACCCAGTTCAGGCGCTCATTGATAACAGCAAGCTGCTTTGTATCACCAATTTTGGCAGCATAGTGAGCTAAAAATGGCTGCAGCATATAGATACCATCGAGCCATACCTTATACTTAGGTGGTTGTCCGCCAGCCCAGCAGTGCCAGTAGTTATTGCCAAGTGCATTTTCTGTATATTTTTCAACTACAACATCACCCTTTGAATTGACGTGCTTTGGGTCAGTCAGATCGCGGTAGAGCTCAGCCATAACATCAGCGTAAGCTGGATTTTCATCAAAAGCCTTCATTACTAGTGCAGCAGTCTTATAGCAGTCAGCACCGTGATGATCTACATATCCTGCAAGGTTGCGGCTTAAATGATATACTCCATTTTCATCAGTTACAAGCATTGCATTCAAATATTCTAATACATACTTCTTATATTCAGCACTCTCATCTGGTCGTGCTTCGTATGTATCATATAGACCTTCCATCACAACACCATTGTAATAGCTCCAGTCAAACAGATATGGTTTGACAGAAGGGGTACGCTTCTCATTATCCCATGAAAAGAACTTGTGCTCATCAGAAACGACTTCCTTTGGAATGTTGCATGAAGATTTTATAGTAAGCGCATCCACATAATTTTTTGCCTTTAAAATAGAGGCTTGAATATCAGCAGTTAAATTGCTCATAGCGATTCTCCAATCTTATTAAATTTCGTGTAAACTCAGTATACCATGGAAAGCATTGATTGGAAAGAAGAATTTGGTTTGTCCGTGAACCGTAACAGTTTCATGAGCAAAGATATTTCTTAAAAGAAATAAGGTCTGGTAATAAAAAAGAGAATATGGTATAATAGCACAGATAACGTTGAAGGGTCAAACCAACAACACGAACAAGACCAAAAAACAAAAAAGAGCGAAAAGGAGGATTGCATTATGTTAATTATAAAGAAACGAACGGTGGAGTTTGAAGTGGAAACAAGGGATTGGTGTGACGCATAGCAGTGGCTGTTGCAAATATACAATGAAAGAATTGTATTTGCTATAGCCGTTGCTTTCCGGTAAATAGTACCGCACGGAAAGCCGCTGCAGTTGCAGCGCAGATTGAGAGGAAGGCATGAGCTATAGAAAGGCAGAGGAGATACTGCCAAGAGAATTAATAGAAGTGATTCAGCAGTACGTGGACGGAGAAAATATCTACATTCCGAGAAAGCTGGAACATCGAAAGGGCTGGGGCGAGCGCACACAGGCAAGACAGGAGCTGGATGCGCGCAACAGTGCCATTTGCAGGGAGCATAGAGAGGGCGAAAGTGTCCCGCGATTATCCCAGAAATATTATCTTACAGAAAAGAGTATACAGCGGATTATCCGTCAGTATCGATAACAATAAGAATGAGGGCTGCCGAAAGGTAGCCCCCATCTTTTGAAAAAAATAGCTTTGAATTTACTTTTAACAGGAGGAAGATTTTGTGAAACAAAAACGCTTATACCAGTATATCGCGCCAAATATATTGGCAATGGTAGGAATATCATGCTACATTTTAGCAGATACTTTTTTTATTGCAACAGCACAGGGTACAAATGGTATTACTGCACTAAATCTGGCACTGCCAATTTATGGTATTATTTTTGCGATTGGTTCCATGATTGGAACAGGTTCTGCTATTCGTTACGCATTGGCAAAGGCGACTGATCAGCAGGAGGCAAAAAGATATTTTTCAAATGCATTGATATGGGATGTGATTGTCAGTGTGATCTTTATAGCAGCAGGACTGTTTTTTCCAGGGCAGGTTATGCGAGTGATGGGTGCTGACGCAGTAATCGAAGCAATTGGTATACCATATATTCGCATTGTACTATGCTTTACACCATTTTTCATGATGAATTATGCATTTACTGCATTTGTGAGAAATGATAATGCGCCGCATATTGCTATGGCAGCGACGCTTCTTAGCAGTTTGTTTAATATTGTGTTTGACTATGTATTTATGTTTCCGCTTGGAATGGGTATGACAGGTGCAGCTCTTGCAACAGCAGTTTCACCAATTGTAAGTATTTTGATTTGTATGGTGCACTACCTGTCACCAAAAAGTAGCGTATCATTTCACTTTATGGTACCGTCTGTAAAAATGCTGATTTCCTCTTGCAGTCTTGGCATAGTCGCTTTTGTCGGAGAGATTGCAAGTGCAGTTACAACGATGGTCTTTAATTTTGTCCTTCTTGGACTTGATGGAAATACAGCAGTTGCTGCTTACGGTGTAATTGCCAATACAGCGCTTGTAGGTACAGCTATTTTCAACGGTGTTTCCCAGGGACTTCAGCCTCTTGCAAGTGAGGCGCATGCAAAGGGAGAGGCAGAGGAAAAGAAGAAGATTTTGACAAAGAGTGTTTTAACTGGCATTGTGTTAACAGTTGTTTTGATTGGCAGCGTATGGATTTTTGCACCACAGATTACCGATGTATTTAATAGTGAACACTCAGAACAGTTGGCTGCGTATGCAGTACCGGGAATTAGAATCTATTTTGCTGGCTTCTTTGCAGCAGCAATCAATATTATTTTTGCCGGATTTTTGAGTGCAACCGACCATGCAAAAGAATCCTCAATTGTGGCAATCACCAGAGGAATTGTCGCAATCATTGCGTTTGCATTGATTCTTCCAAAGTTTCTTGGAATCACGGGTGTGTGGCTGGCATTTCCGGCGGCAGAGGTGCTTACTCTTTTTGTAGCACTTGTGATATCGAAAAAAAACTAAGAATTTGTTTTTTTTAAACGTAATAAAAAGTAGAAGTTAACAAAATCGCTTGACGTAAGTCTCAATCACGGGTATCATAGAAATCCAGGGAATGTGAATTTTTTCACAGCTTCTCTGGATTTTTTGATACCACAGCTGCAAAGCAGTGATTAAGCCTGATAGGGCGGTTTTGCGCATGATAGGCGTGGGTGAGCTGTTTCTTACTAAAATCAGCGAATCCGGTGTTTAGGAATTGCTAAGCTCTCAGCAGCGCATCAATTCGTAGGTATCAATATATCTTATGTACAAGTAAGGAAAGAAGATATCCATTTTGGATATCAGCGATGGAAGGCGCGAAAGAAAATGACACAGTTTGAATCAAGAAATATAACAATGATGATGGATCTGTATGAAATGACAATGGCATACGGATACTTCAAGGAAAATGACACAGAGAAGAAGGTCGCATTTGATGTATTTTACCGTAAGAACCCAGATGGCGGCGGATTTTCTATTTTTGCCGGACTTGAGCAGGTGATCGAGTATCTGGAAAATATGCATTTTGAGGATGAGGATGTTGAATACTTCCGTTCATTAAATCTGTTTGATGAGGATTTTCTTGCTTATTTAAAAAATTTCCGTTTCAATGGAGATGTTTATGCATTTGAAGAGGGAACGATCATGTATCCAAATGAGCCAGTTGTAACAGTTGTTGCACCGTTAATTGAGGCACAGCTTGTTGAGACCGCAATTTTGGCCCAGATCAATCATCAGAGTCTGATTGCTACAAAGGCAAGAAGAATCGTAAAGGCAGCGGCAGGACGCGGTGTATCTGATTTTGGTGCAAGACGTGCACACAACATGGATGCAGCTATTTACGGTGCTCGTGCTTCCTACATTGGTGGTGTAAATGGTACTGCAACAGTTAGTGCAGGTCAGATGTTTGGTATTCCGGTTGGCGGAACTCATGCACACAGCTGGGTAATGGAACACAGCGATGAGCTGACAGCTTTTAGAAGCTATGCAAAGGTATTCCCAAATAATTGTACACTTCTTGTTGACACATATGATGTTTTAAAGTCTGGCGTTCCGAATGCAATCAAGGTATTTCAGGAGATGAAGGATGCAGGAATCCCGCTGACACGTTATGGCATTCGTCTTGACAGCGGCGACCTTGCATATCTGTCCAGAAAGGCAAGAAAGATGCTTGATAAGGCTGGTTTTACAGATGCAAAGATCGTTGTATCAAACAGCTTAGATGAATATACAATCACTTCTATTCTTTCTCAGGGTGGATGCATCGACAGCTTTGGTGTTGGTGAGCGCATGATTACAGCAAAGACTGATCCTGTTTTTGGCGCTGTTTATAAGATCTGCGCAGTTGAGGAAAATGGTAAATTTGCACCGAGAATTAAGGTTTCTGAGACAGTTGAAAAGATAACTAATCCGGGACTAAAGAGTGTATATCGTGTATATGATGAGGAAGGTCATGCAGTGGCAGATCTGATTACTGGTTTTGACGAGAAAGTTGACTTTAGCACACCGTATCGCTATGTTGATCCAGAGAAGCCATGGAAGAACAGAAGCTATGAGAATTGCACTGCAAAGCCGCTTCTTCATAAGGTAATTGAGAGTGGAAAGCGCCTGACAAAGACAAAGACGCTTCAGGAACTTCAGGCTTATGTAAAGAAACAGCTTGACAATGAGATCTGGGAAGAGGAGCAGCGTTTCGAGAATCCGCATAAGCATTACATTGATATGAGCCCGGATTACTACGAGATGAAGATGAGCATGCTTCACAATATCAGAACTGTATAAGCTTGCTTTGCAACAGAGCAATTCGTAAGTATCGTAATAACAGATAGTGAAACAGAAGGGAGCAAAAGTCGGTGAAAAAATTTGCAATCATTGGCGGGTCTTTTAACCCGGTGACAAAGGCTCATGTAGAGATCGGACAGATCGCGAGTAAAGAACTGCCAGGTTGGCAGATTTTATATATCCCGGCACCAGATCGCTTTTTGACATCATGGAAGTCGATGGAGAAAAAAGAGATCCTGTCGGGAAAAAAGCGACTTTTGCTGCTAGAAAAAGCAGTAAAGCCACATGGATTTTTGTGTGAGGACTGCGAGGTATTTGGAAAGACAAGCGCAAGAACCTATGATACGATGCAGTATTTAAGAGATCGTTATGGACAGGAGACTGAGCTTGTCTATGTCTGTGGTACCGATAAGCTTTCAGAGCTTTCAACTTGGTATAATCCAGAAGGAATTTTTACACTTTCTAAGATTTTGGTGATTCCAAGGGATGGAGACGAGCCTGAGAAAATGATTGAAGAAATTCCATTTTTAAGTGAGCGTCGTGATCGAATTTTGGTTAGCCATGAGCCGAGAGTCTATCCAGATTTTAGTGCGACAAAAGTGCGTGACAGTTTAAAATCAGGTGATGGAAAGTGGAGAGAGTTTGTGCCAGATGAGATTGTATCAGACTTAGAAAAGATTTCTGCATCTGAGCAGGACACATCAATCGTGTGACATCAAACTGGGAACGAAAAATGAAAAGAAATAGAGAGGTGTACAAATGGCATTGAGTAAGAGCGGCTATATAAAAGCAGTGGCAGTTCATATGAAAACGTCACTGGGAAGACCAATGGAGAATGCAAAGGAGATTGTAAGGCAGGTAAAGCAGTATGAGGCGAAAAATCCAGACCTGATTGTGTTTGGCGAGCTTTCAATAAGCGGTTACAGCTGTGGTGATCTGTTTTTGCAGTCCTTTATGGATGAACAGTGCAGAATGGCAATTTCCTATCTGCGTGACAATCTGCCGCAGTCAGATACACTTCTTACAATCGGTGCACCACTTCGAAAGGATGGCATGTTGTTTAACACGGCACTGATTTTTAAGGGAAATGAGCTGCTTGGTATTGTGCCGAAGACCTTTGTGCCGAATTATAGTGAGTTTTATGAGAAGAGATGGTTTGCAGGGGCAGACCAGCGTTTTTCAGATACGATTCACTATGATGAGGTTTTCTATGATGAAGGCGCTTCACTGAATGATGAACGAACATTCCCATTCACACCGAATCTTATTATTGAGGGACGAAATGGTATTCGCCTTGCATGCGAGATATGTGAAGATCTGTGGGTTAATATTCCACCGAGTTCATTTCATGCATCAGCAGGAGCAAATGTGATTGCAAATCTGTCAGCATCAAATGATGTTGTAACGAAACCAGAGTATCGCAGAGATTTAGTTCGCATGCAGTCCGGTACTAATATGTGTGCTTATGTATATTGTTCTTCGGGAAGTGGTGAGAGTACAACTGATCTGATTTTCTCAGGTCATAATATTATTGCAGCAAATGGAACAATTCTGGCGGACAGCAACAAAGAAGCGACAGAGGCACTTATTGATCTGGAGCGAATTAATAACGACCGAATAAAGAATAACAGTATTTCCTATGCAGCAGCAAGATATTCGAAGATGGCATCAAATGGAAAAGGTTATGTAAGACTCCATACGCAGACAAGCAGCGTAGTACATTGGCCAGAATCATTAAATCCATATCCATTTGTTCCATCAGAGGCAGAGCGTGCCGGAAGATGCAAAGAGATCATGCGCCTTCAGGCGACAGGTCTTGCAGAGCGTCTGACAAAGATTGGCATCCGCAAGTGTGTAATAGGTGTATCAGGTGGTCTTGACTCAACACTGGCTCTCCTTGTCATTAAAGAAGCATATGATATGCTTGGCTGGCCGCTTACAGATATCATCGGAATCACCATGCCGGGATTTGGAACAACTGATCTTACAAAGACTAATTCATGGAAATTAATGGAGCAGCTTGGCATTACGATTCGAATGATCAATATTACAGATGCATGTCTTCAGCACTTTAAAGATATCGGTCACAAACGCGACAGCTACGATGTCACCTATGAGAATACACAGGCAAGAGAGCGCACGCAGATTTTGATGGATATCGCAAACAAAGAGGGTGGTATTGTCGTTGGAACTGGTGATATGTCTGAGTTGGCACTTGGATGGTGTACCTACAATGGCGATCATATGTCTATGTATGCAGTAAATGTCAGCGTACCGAAGACACTTGTTAAATATCTGGTGCGCGCTTATGCTGAGCTTCATCCAGCTGTCCATGATACGCTCGAATCTATCTGTGACACAATCATCAGTCCAGAACTTCTGCCACCAGATGCCGAGGGAAACATTGCCCAGTCAACCGAGGCAACGATTGGAAAGTACGATCTGCATGACTTCTTCTTATATCATTTTGTTCGAAATGGCTTCACAAAAGAGAAGATTCAAAAGCTTGCAGAGATAGCATTTGCACAGAAGAATGTGACAAAAGAGGAGATTGCATCGACACTCGATAACTTCTTTAGACGTTTCTATGCACAGCAGTTCAAGCGCTCCTGTCTGCCGGATGGTCCTAAGGTCGGTACTGTATCATTATCACCGCGCGGCGACTGGAGAATGCCGTCTGATGCGAAGAATCCGTATTAAGTGCAACCCGGAAAGCTTACGAAGGGGGCTTCGGCGCTTGTTTTGTCGGCCTCACTTTTCCGCAGGCACCTGTTACGTTGTTTATTATCGTACTTTACTTTGAAAGTCCTGCTACAACGTTCCGCCTCGTAAAAGCAAGACGCCTCAACCCCCACTACAAATTGAAAATAGTCCGAGAAGTTTGTGAAAATAAGAGAAAATAATTATTTAAAAAGAACTTTGGTTATATATAACTAACCGAAGTTCTTTTTTTACATTTTAATAGCTTGACAGAAAATGGAAACTTGTGATATAGTATCCTAAGGTTAGTTATAACTAATTTTAGGGAGGCATAATGAACACAAAGGATATCAGAAAAATTGCGATATACGGCAAGGGCGGTATTGGAAAGTCAACGACGACATCCAATCTGTCGGCGGCGCTTGCAAAAAAGGGTTACCAGGTGATGCAGATCGGATGCGACCCGAAGGCAGATTCTACAAAAAACCTGATGGGGGGAAAACGAATTCCAACTGTTCTTGAGCAGATTAAGACAAAGGGCGAGGAACTTACGCTGGAGGATATCGTATTTAAAGGCTTTGGCGGCGTACTGTGCGTGGAATCTGGAGGACCGACACCGGGCGTAGGATGTGCAGGACGAGGAATTATATCTGCATTTGAAAAGCTTGAAGAACTGGAAGCATTTGAAACCTATCAGCCAGACATTGTGATATATGACGTGCTTGGCGATGTTGTATGCGGTGGATTTGCAATGCCGATTCGAGGTGGATATGCAAAAGATGTGTATGTTGTTTCATCTGGTGAGATGATGTCATTATATGCAGCAAACAACATTGCAAGCGCAATTCGTAATTTCGGCAAGCGAGGCTATGCGCAGCTTCGCGGATTGATTTTGAATGCAAAAAATATTGAAAACGAACGCGAGATTGTTGCAAAGGCAGTCGAGGAAATTGGTACGCAGGTAGTCTGTTATGTTCCGCGTTCGCCAGAGATTCAGGAAGCAGAGAATCGGGGAGGAACAGTATTTGAGTTTTTAACAAATTCTGTGATGCAGGGCGTTTATAACGAACTGGCTGACCGAATTCTTGCAGATGCATGACAGATACCAACGAATTGCTTCGTTGCGATGCAACTCTCGCAATTCTAAAAACATTCGGATTCGCTGATTTGCAATGCAAATCGCTGCATCCTCATGTTTTTGACGGGTCTCAAGCTCAAAAGCCTTATCGTGCAAGCACGATCGGCTTTTAGAGCTTTTGCCCCTGGTATCACAAATCAAAGCCGAAAGGCAGCCTATGGGCAGAAAGGAAAAGAAAATGAAGAATACAAAGTTACAGGCAATGATCATGGCAGGAGCAATGGCAGCAAGCTCTTTTAGCGCAATGAGCGTATTTGCAGATGAAACTACATCTGAGGCAGCAACTGAGGCAGTAAGTGCAGCAGAGGTTGATACCGAGGGCAAGTTTGTCTTGGAGTATCCAGAGGATATGCAGGAGTTAGGCTACACCGATCCGATCGTGCTTGACGAGGTTCCGGAGCGCGTTGTCTCCTTATCCGCAGCACCAGTTCTGGCACTGTATGAGCTGGGTGTAAATTTAGTCGGTATTCCAAACAGCATGGTTGTAACTTGGCCGGAGGATCTTCAGGAGAGCACCGAAACTGTTTCCTTCTCTGTTATGAGTCCGGACGATTTTGATTATGAGAGCGTTGTTGATCTTGAGCCGGATCTGGTTTTGCTTGCTTACAATGGCGCCGATACTGCGGGAAAGACACTGGAATCCTTAGGAATCCCGGTTTACTATATCTATGCAGGTCATACCGTTCCATACGAGTCCATCGTAGGACAGACAAATGCACTGATTGATGCATTTTCCGTTGATGAGGAGTCTGCTGCAGCTGGTGAGAAGATTCGTGAGCGTTTTGAAGCATTGGATCAGAACATAGAAGCAGCAAAGGAAGCATTCGATGGCAAGACAGTTATGGTACTTCAGTCCAGCGGTGATGCTCATTATATCCAGACTGAGAACGGAACACTTGGAAGCATGGCAGCAATGATCGGCTTTGAGAATGTGTACACAAATGATCAGTCATCCATGGTACAGTTAGACTATGAGCAGGCACTTGACTATGATCCAGACATCGTTATGTGTGTAGGTGCAGAGGATGCAGAGGGTCATAAGGAACTGATGGAAAAAGCATTTGCAGAAAATCCAGAGTATTGGAACAGCATCCCGGCAATCGCAGAAGGAAGAGTTCTGTATCTGCCAGTATCTTATGTATCTACAGCAGGAATCAATGTAATCGATTGCATAAATGATCTGATCGGAACCGTTGCAGACTTTTACGGAATCGAAGTAGAGACCATCTCTGTTGACGAGGAAGAGGAATCCGAGCAGGCAACTGGTGAGGACGCATCCGAGGAGAATACATCTGACGAGGCAGACGAGTCTGCAGCTGAGACAAAATAATGAGCGAGCACAAGAAAAATAAAAATAACCGAAGCGGCAACCAGCTGTTAAAGACGGGAATGGTATGGACCATTCTTCTGGCTGCGTTGGCAGCGGTATTTGTACTTAGCATTGCAATTGGAAGTTCTGGCTATCCACTTTCAGAGGTCCTTCGGGGCCTCTGGGATACCGAAGCTGGAAAAATCCGAATTATCGTGTTTAATCTGCGTTTGCCAAGAGCAGTACTTGCAATTATGGTGGGCGCGTGTCTTTCGGCAGCAGGTGCTATTTTGCAGGCTGTGATGCGTAATCCCTTAGCTGATCCTGGCACCATTGGTGTATCAGCAGGTGCAGGCGCAGCGGCGATTACAATTCTTCTTTTGTTTCCGAGTTTGACTTATTCTGTTCCGTTGTTTGCATTTGGCGGAGCCGCACTTGCATGTGTATTAATCTATCTGCTTGCATGGAAGGATGGTGTGGATCCGGTGCGAATCATTTTGTCAGGTGTCGCTGTCAATTCTGTCTTAGGAGGCTATAACTCCTTCTTACAGCTGCAAAACAGCGATAACTTAAACGGAGTTTTGTCTTTTATGAACGGAAGTTTCTCAGGTGGAAACTGGACACAGGTGCGTGTAATGGCAGTGTATGCCGTGATTGGACTTGTGCTTGCATGTTTTTGTATCCGAAATGCCAATGCACTTCAGTTGGGAGATGAAATGGCCAAAAATCTTGGCATTCGCGTAAATGCGAGCCGTATCGTGCTGTCTGGTGTTTCCGCATTTTTGGCAGCGGCTACGGTTTCTGAGGTCGGAATGATCGGCTTTGTCGGTCTTGTTGCACCGCACATTGCAAGAATGTTAGTCGGTTCGGACTACAAAGTGTTACTTCCAACAAGTATCCTGACGGGAAGCGTGATGGTACTGCTTGCCGATACAGTGGGAAGAACAATTTGGCCTGGTACAGAGATTCCGGTTGGCGTTATGATGAGTGTATTTGGAGGACCATTCTTCCTGTATATGCTCAGAAAGAGAGGTAGTTTCAATGGAGCTTGAGGCAAGTGGACTGCAAATTGGCTATGGAGAACACGTGATCGTAAACCAAATGGATGTGTCTATTGCAAGAGATAAAATCACAACAATTATCGGACCAAATGGCTCTGGAAAATCGACACTGTTAAAGGCACTCACGAGACTGATTCGTTATCAGAAGGGAAATGTTTTGCTGGATGGCTGCGATATTCAGACAATGAAGCCAAAAGCATTAGCTAAAAAGCTCGGAGTGCTGCCGCAGATTCATACGGCACCGTCCGATTTTCGTGTAAAGGAGCTTGTCGGCTATGGTCGTATGCCGCACCAAAAGTTAATGGCAGGAAAGAGTAAAGAGGATGAGGAAGTCATCCGTTGGGCAATGGAAGTCACAGGCACTTGGAAATTCCGCGACAAGTCAATTTACGAGATTTCAGGAGGAGAGACGCAGCGTGTGTGGATTGCTACCGTACTTGCGCAGAAGCCGGAAATCATGTTTTTGGATGAGCCAACGACCTATCTGGACATTTCTCATCAGCTTGAGACGATGAATCTGGTGAAAAAATTAAATCGCGAGACGGGAATCGGTGTGGTTATGGTGCTGCATGATTTGGCGCAGGCGATGGAAGTCAGCGATCATGTGATTGTGATCCGTGACGGGGAAAAGTACGATGAGGGTGCACCGCAGAATGTCATCACATCAAAGATGATGAAGGACGTCTATCAGGTGGAGTGTGAGATCTTGAATGTGCCTGGACGCGAAAAGCCGCTGCTTGCGTATGCAGCAATCTGAAAATGAGTATCTAGTGCCTTGCAATTTTTCTGCATTCAGGCACTTTTGTGAATAACATAAAAATGAAGAAAGAGGATATTATGGGATTAAATGGAGAAAAGATGCTCCAGAGCCTGAAACACCTAAGTCAGGTTGACAAGATGAAGCAGGTTGAGCCGATGTCTTATGCACTGTTTCCAGGCTATCATTGTCCGTTAATGGGTGCTATGCTGACAATCCGTGCGATTAAGGATAGTGTGATGTTGGTACTCGGCCCAGATGAGTGTGCCTACTATACAAAAATGGCAACTTCTGGAAATGGAAGCATGTCGGCGGATGGCTGTCAGATCGTGTCTGTTGTACTAGAGCAGCATGATGTCACCTTTGGCTGTCAGGAGAAGCTTGAGGAGGCAATGGAAGAATTAAACGATGAATATCATCCGAAGGCTGTTTTCATCGTAACCACCTGCGTACCAGAAATTACCGGTGATGATGTGGAGTCAATGGCAGATTTATTTACCGATCAGTATGGCTTCCCAGTTATGGTCGTTCACGCAGAGAATTTTAAGACCGATGACCATCTGCCAGGTATTGAGCATACGCTTGAAGTCTGTTGTGCGATGATGCAGCCGCAGGAAAAGACTGACTGCGTTAATGTACTTGGTCTGCGGCTGGGTGATTTTACAAAAACAGAGGTGTACCGCGTATTGCAGGAGCAAAGCATTCCAGTAGGAATGCAGCTGCCAGGAAATAGTAGTGCAGAGGAAATCGAAAGAGCACCGCAGGCAGCAGTCAATCTAGTCGTTCATCCAGTTGGATTAGCGCTTGCAAAAAAAATGAAGCGAAAGTTTGGAACACCGTATATAGTATTTGAGCGCTACAGCGATCCAGACCGCATTTATCAGTCTTACAAAGAATTATTTGAAATTCTTGAAAAGCCACTTCCAGAAAAGCTTGCTGGCTGGTATCAGGAGGCAAAAAAGCGCTCAGAGGCAGCAAAGCCTATACTTGATGGCAAAACTTATTTTAGTGGAAATACAGCGCTTTGTAACTATGAACTTCACAGTTTTCTGACTGGTCTTGGAATGAAGCCGCTTCTGTTACAGATCTCGGATTTGACTGCACAAGATGAACAGTGGCGTAAAGAGATTTTGACGCACTGCGATCCATATGTGACAAGAGCAGCCAATATTGGACCTTTGCAATATCTATATCCAGTATTAAAACCTAAATTTAACATTGGAGCTGGAAATGCGAAAGAGATGAAAACATCTGGCACACAGATGATTCGCATGATGCAGGCCTACAATGTGCTAGGTTTCGAGGTGAACGAGATGGTTGTGAATGCATTTGTTCAGGCACAAAAAGGAGGGATGAAATGAGTCTATGTAGATTTTACCCGCCGGCGTCCGACCGCATGGCGATCATATGGAGCCTGATGCCGATTCAGAATGCGATTGTACTTGAGTACGGCCCGGCTGGAACAACTCATTTTGGTGGTGGCCTTTACAGCTCGCTTGGCATTCGACTTAGCCAGTCTCTTTTTACAACTCATATCAGTGAAGATGATGTCATAATGGGAGATGTCACTCGCTTGGAAAAGGCGATTGTCGAGATTGATGAGACCTATGAGCCAAAGGTAATTTTCGTTGTGGCATCAGCCGTTATTGCTGTCATTGGAACAGACATCAAAGGTGTCTGCCGCTATATGCAGGAAAAGGTCAATGCAAAGTTAGTTGCCTTTGAGGATGGAGGTTTTCGCGGTGATTATACCTACGGACTTCGTGCTGTCTATAAGCTTTTGGCAAAGCAAATCGCAAAGGATTGTTATAAAAAAGAGGAAAAGACTTATCAGATCATCGGTGCGTCGGCTGGTTCCTACCGAATCCGTTCCGACGTGTGGGAGTTACAGCAGCTGATGAGTGAAGCATTTGACTGGAAGTGTAGAATGGTGATGGGACTTGAATCTGATATTGAAGATCTTGAGACGGCAGGGGCAGCAAGACTTAATCTCATTATTCGAAATGAGGCGCTTGAAGCAGGAAATAGTTTAAAGGATCGCTTTGGGACACCTTTTGTCTATGGTGCGCCGTATGGCTATCAAGGAACCATCGACTGGTTAAAGCAGATTTCGGCTGTGATTGGAGAGCCAATCAACGAAGAATTGCTTGCTCGCATCGAAGAAAAACAGGCTGATTTGATGCCGATGGGCGGTGGACCAATGGCAAGCATGAGAAGAAAGCCGGCACAGGCCACTATTCAAGCTGATTACGATACATTACTTGGATTAGCCAGTGCAATGCGAGAGCTTGACATTGAACTGACTGCTCTGATTTGCAGTCACAGCCTAAAGGCAATTGAATCTCCAAATGCAGACGTTACCTACTATGCAAAGGAGAAAGATCGACTTGATTTATATCAGACACTTCATGGCCAGTGGGTGCTCGGCGATAGCGTGATGGAAAGCTGCGTGCCACAGGACACCTATTTTACCTGTGTGAGTTTCCCGTTCTCTGGAAAACCACAGATTGCCCACCATCTTCCATTCATGGGCGAGAAGGGCATGGATTATTTGAGAGAATGCAAGGAACTGTACTTCGATTAGCTAGAGATTTGATAGCAGAGCTATATGGTGACGGAGCAATTCACCAGTGCCAGGTGATAAAATATTTCAATAATAGAGTTCGCACTTGACAAATACTCTCTTGGGGCATACGATAAACATACCCCAAGGGGGTATGATTTTGCTAAGAAAAGGCAGGTGTAGATAATATGATCAAGACAACATTAAAAATCGACGGAATGATGTGTGGCATGTGCGAGGCACATATGAACGAGTTGATTCGCAACAATTTCAAGGTAAAAAAAGTCTCCTCATCAGCAAAGGATGGAGAGACTGTTGTAATCAGTGAGGATGCACTGGATATTCCGTGGGCAAAAAATAAGATCAAAGAGATCGGATATGAGCTTGTCTCCTACGAGAGTGAGCCATATGAGAAAAAGGGCTTTTTCCACTTTGGAAGAAAGTGATTTGTTATAAAAATTTTAGGCGAAAACCTGGGATGAAGCCAAGAAATATTTTTCTAAATCTTTAATGTCGATATCTTCTGA